>NZ_JAWRXB010000076.1:0-627 GCF_046535245.1 Paraburkholderia sp. SIMBA_030 | reverse complement strand
AGGCCCAGCCTGGTCCGGTTGAAATCGGTGAGGTCATCAAGCAACGCCTGCATCCGGGCTCCGCTACGTATCAGGCGGGCGGCGGCTTCCGATACCCGCTCCCCGGCATTCAGCGCCGCCAGATACGTTGCAGTCACCTGAATCGCCTGGAGGGGGCTGCGCATGTCGTGCCCCAGCATGCCAAGCAGGAGGTTACGACTCTGCTCGACCTGCGCGCTGAAAAAGCCGACCGATTCAGCCAGTGCCTGATCGATCGCTTCGTTGAAGCGAATGACGTCGTCCAGGTCAGGCGCTTCGGGCGCGCAATCGTCCATCCACAAGCGAAGCACGCTTGCGCGCAGTGCGCGATATTCGGCGGCGAGCTGATTGATATTGAAGCCGGCCCGTGCCCGCAGAAGGGCATGCGTTTGCGCGGCGGTTTCGGTCGCGTCGGTCAGGCTGGGGCCCCGCCCCAATGATTTTTCTCGTTGGGCTTCCCTGGTTTGCGAAGTCCGCAAGTCCTTCGCCACGGCGTGCAGGATATGCTGCGCGTGGTTGCGTAATGCCAACGATTCCATGTTTGCTGCCGCCGGCAGGAGGGTGGCGGCGAACGCCTCCCATTGCGCCAGAATCGGCTCGATGTCGCGC
>NZ_JAWRXB010000470.1:0-274 GCF_046535245.1 Paraburkholderia sp. SIMBA_030 | reverse complement strand
ACAGAGGTGTTATAGATCTTGCCGTCAGCGCCACGCTCGTAGAAACTGCCCGGAACGAGCCAGATGTTCAAGTCGCCCGCGAGCTGCGCCAGAACACGGCCGGTTGGCCCATCGAGGGGTTCGGCCATGGCCTTGATCATTGCCGGAACGTCCTCAGCGGGGGCGTCACCGAGGTGATTGAGATGGAGTTCCGGATAGACGAACAACTTTGTCCGCGAGTGCGTACGGGTCAAAAGCTCCAAGGAGGCGCTGAAGGCCGAAACATCGCTTCCCG
>NZ_JAWRXB010000469.1:0-274 GCF_046535245.1 Paraburkholderia sp. SIMBA_030 | reverse complement strand
CCTCACTCGGCACTTTGCGCAAGAATGTCCCCCATCAACGCCCATTACTGGAGAAGCACCATGAATGTAGTCACCACCGACCTGCCCGGTGTTCTGATCATCGAACCCAAGGTTTTTGGTGACGAACGCGGCTTCTTCTATGAGAGCTTCAATGCCAAGGCCTTCGAAGAAGCGACGGGGCTGGACACACAGTTTGTCCAGGACAACCATTCCCGTTCGCAAAAAGGGGTACTGCGCGGCCTGCATTACCAACTGCAAAATACCCAAGGCAAAC
>NZ_JAWRXB010000468.1:0-274 GCF_046535245.1 Paraburkholderia sp. SIMBA_030 | reverse complement strand
GCAGACGCGGCTTATCGCGACGCGCTCAGCATCCAGCCGCATTATCCCGAAGCATTGAATAACCTCGCTGGCGCATTGAAGGCTGCGCAGCGTCTGACCGAAGCCGAACTCGCTTGCCGGCTCGCGTTGACCATGCGCCCGGACTACGCGGAAGCCTGCGTCAATCTCGGCGCTGCGCTGACCGATCTTGCACGGCTGCCCGAAGCCGAGTCAGCGTACCGAAAGGCCATCGCGCTACGCGCCGATTATGCCGAGGCTCATTACAACCTCGGCA
>NZ_JAWRXB010000467.1:0-274 GCF_046535245.1 Paraburkholderia sp. SIMBA_030 | reverse complement strand
ACACGCAGTAGAGATCGTGGAAGATCCCGCCGCTGTTACCGCAGGCACCGTAGGAGATACAAATTTTCGGGTCCGGCGCGGACTGCCACGCACGCAGCGCAGGGGATCGCATTGCACGGGTGACCGCGCCGGTAAACAGTAAAATATCCGCATGACGCGGTGAAGGAACGACTTTAATGCCGAAGCGTTCTGCATCAAACAGCGGCGAAAGCGTGGCGAAAATTTCGATTTCGCAGCCGTTGCAGCCGCCGCAGTCCACGCGGTAAACGTAGGC
>NZ_JAWRXB010000466.1:0-274 GCF_046535245.1 Paraburkholderia sp. SIMBA_030 | reverse complement strand
ACGACGTCGTGGTACGCCTGCCGCACGCGGATCGTCCCGCGCGCGGCACGGCGCTGGGCGCCGCGCTGCCCTCGCACCGGCTGCATTTCTTCGATCCCGAGACCGGCAAGCGTGCCGGCTGACCCTGACGAACCCGCTGCGAGGCGCACGATGACTTCCCGTACCGACTGGCCCTATCCGCGCGTGGTCGCCCATCGCGGCGGCGGCACGCTTGCGCCGGAGAACACGCTTGCAGCGCTCGACGAGGGCGCGCGGCGCGGGCACCGGATGGTCG
>NZ_JAWRXB010000465.1:0-274 GCF_046535245.1 Paraburkholderia sp. SIMBA_030 | reverse complement strand
CAGTTGCCGCTTTCTTTCTTGCTTCAGCTGCAGCTGCTTCTGCCGCTTCCGCTTTCTTCTTCAGTGCCGCAGCGGCTGCCTCGGCTTTTTTCTGCGCTTCGGCTGCGGCTTTGGCGGCTTCTGCTTCTGCTTTTTTCTTTGCGTCTGCAGCCGCTTTCTTCGCTGCTTCTTCCGCAGCTTTAGCATCTGCTTCGGCCTTCGCTTTAGCATCTGCCGCCGCTTTCGCTGCCGCCTCTTCAGCTTGCTTCTGCTTTAACTCGGCCTGTTTTGCGGC
>NZ_JAWRXB010000464.1:0-274 GCF_046535245.1 Paraburkholderia sp. SIMBA_030 | reverse complement strand
GTCGTAGCCTTGCGGCAGGCCACCCAGTTTCCAGCAGAAACGCTTGCTGCAGGTGTTGTCTTCGCCGGGCGCACAGTAGCAATCGCGGCCCCAGTCGCGGTACGACTCGATGATGCGCTTGAGCAACGGCGAGTCGGTGAACACTGCCCCACCCTCGCCCATGGTGATGTGGTGCGCCGGGTAGAAGCTGAGCGTGCCGATATCGCCGAAGGTGCCGACCATGCGCCCCTGATAGGTGGAGCCCAGGGCATCGCAGCAGTCTTCGATCAGCCAC
>NZ_JAWRXB010000463.1:0-274 GCF_046535245.1 Paraburkholderia sp. SIMBA_030 | reverse complement strand
CATAACAAAATTATATGATGATGTAAATTCTCCTAAAAGAGGAAATACTGCAAAAGATTTTATTCCTGAGGATTCTCATAATTTTTTCTTCACTTATCTTGAAGAAAATAGTGATAATTTTGAATCTTTAACCTTTGACGAAAATAAGTTCGTTGATCAATTAGGCATTAATCAGTTATTTCTTGGCAGCGAAGCTCATGTAGAATTAGACTCGATATACTATCTATTCAATTACATCCAACAGGAAGAAAGTATACGTTTTCTCAAACAAAGG
>NZ_JAWRXB010000462.1:0-274 GCF_046535245.1 Paraburkholderia sp. SIMBA_030 | reverse complement strand
ACTGCCGATCCAGATCACGGTGACTGGTGCCTATCACGACCTGGCGACCTTCGTCAGTGGCGTGGCCGGGCTGCCCCGGATCGTGACACTGCATGATTTCGACATCGCGCCGGCCAGCCCTGAAGGTGGTCCGAAGTTGCGCATGAGCATCCTTGCCAAGACCTATCGCTACAACGGGGCGCAGAAATGAGTCCGCTTCGTTGTGTATCGATGGTGGTGTTGTTCGCCAGCCTGGCCGCGTGTGGCAGCGATAACGACCTCGGCGACCTGGATG
>NZ_JAWRXB010000461.1:0-274 GCF_046535245.1 Paraburkholderia sp. SIMBA_030 | reverse complement strand
CCAGAGCGCAGGTTGCTTTTGAGCAACGGCGCATTGACCTGCTTCTTCGCGGTCGGCCAGTGGCCACGCACCAACGCCATGTAGCGCTTGTCGACACCGTCGCCGCGCAGGGCGGCATGCAGGTGGCGCAGCATGCTGCGCTTCTTGGCGATCATAAGCAGGCCGGACGTGTCGCGGTCCAGGCGATGCACCAGCTCAAGCTCCTTGGCATCCGGACGCAGCTGACGCAACGCCTCGATCACCCCGAAACTCAGGCCACTGCCGCCATGCACGG
>NZ_JAWRXB010000460.1:0-274 GCF_046535245.1 Paraburkholderia sp. SIMBA_030 | reverse complement strand
CCTGTGATTAAGCAGCGTACCCCGCAACATATTCCGTTGATTACTGGGTTGTTTAGTCTAACGATGACCACAGCAGCAGGTATCGTCGCAGGCGTCGTATTACCGCTATCGGAGCAAGTTGGTTGGCAGTGGGCATTAGGTGGTTGGACGATACTAGGTGTGTTTGCTTTCGTGATTTGGCTGTTCTTACGGGTTCGGTTGGGTTCATCTAACCATCAAGCGGTTATCCCTGCGCAACGACATCAGCAGGGATACCTGCCCAGCCTACGACCCC
>NZ_JAWRXB010000459.1:0-274 GCF_046535245.1 Paraburkholderia sp. SIMBA_030 | reverse complement strand
ATCCGCGCCGGCGCCGCTGCCAACGATCCCGCAATCTCCGCCAACGCCATTGCCGATGTCCTCGAACGGGCCACCAACTCCACCCCGATAGTGGCCGACATTGTCACCGAAAACGACTTCCGCGCCCTGGCCCTGGGTCTTGAGGAGGCGGAACGCCGCGGCAAGAAACTCCTCTACCGCGTGGGTCCACCATTCGTGCGTGGCCGCATCGGCCAGGAAATCCGCGCCGCACTGACCTCCAACGAAGCCTACGCAGGCAACTCTCCTTCAACAG
>NZ_JAWRXB010000458.1:0-274 GCF_046535245.1 Paraburkholderia sp. SIMBA_030 | reverse complement strand
AGAGAGACCTCATTACATTTATGCTGGTGGCTGCAAGTTTTCAGGGTTTAAGCCTTTCACAGGAACCACTTCTTGTAAATGTTGACGTATCGTATCGATAGGAAACTTCTGTGCTTGCAAGCGTTTCGGTACGATTTGGCTACCTTGCTGACCTTTTAGCTCAAACATCATAAAGATATAGTCGTCAGTCTCATCCCAACTCTTGATAGAGGTCCAAGGAATAACTGCTTGCTGAGTCGCGCCTGCACGCATTTGCATACCGCGCATTTGCGAG
>NZ_JAWRXB010000457.1:0-274 GCF_046535245.1 Paraburkholderia sp. SIMBA_030 | reverse complement strand
AGATTCGCGCGCACAGGTCGCAGAAATCACGCATGAATTCGGTGTCGCGCGCGAGCGCCGCCGACGTGAACCGGCACAGCGATGCGCAGTCCAGATCCAGCCGGATGCACTTTTCCATCTCGGGCAGCGCGCCTTCGGCGATGCACGCCGAAGCGCAGTTCTCGCACGCCCTGGCGCACTTGTCGAGTGCTTCGATGCAGCGGTCGGCGTCGTTCATGGTCGACTCTCCTAGGGTTTGGCGGCGCGGGGCCGCGAGCGTTGTAAGTACTTCCCG
>NZ_JAWRXB010000456.1:0-274 GCF_046535245.1 Paraburkholderia sp. SIMBA_030 | reverse complement strand
CAATGCAGTTGCGGCAAAGCCGTGATGATTCGACACCCGCTGCCCCAGTTGGAACACGCGCAAACCCAAGTGATAGCGGCGGCCATCGGGTTCATAATCGACAAAGCCGTCGCGCGTCAGGGAGCCCAGCAAGCGGTACGTGGTGCTGAAGGGAAGGCCCGCACTCCTGGCCAAGTCGGCGGCGCTGGCGCCCCGGGGCTCGTCCCCCAGCAGTACGAGCAGGCTCAGCGCCTTTCCAACCATGTCTGTTTTTGTGTCGTCTTTCACACTCATG
>NZ_JAWRXB010000075.1:0-630 GCF_046535245.1 Paraburkholderia sp. SIMBA_030 | reverse complement strand
TGAAAGTAGGTAATCGTCAGGCTCCCCAGCAGCACCAGAAACCCCACCCCACAAAGGTGGGGTTTCTGCGTTTACGGTAGCGTCAGAATTACTATATAAGTGAGAGCTATGAGTTTGGGGCACTCAAGCAAGCCTTGACAACAAGCGGTTGTTCCCCCATAATCATCAGTTCTCTGCGGAGGGGTGCCCGAGTGGCTAAAGGGGGCAGACTGTAAATCTGTTGGCTTACGCCTACGTTGGTTCGAATCCAACCTCCTCCACCAGAATGCAAGCTGTAGCAGTAGTCGGGAATCCATGGATCCTTGCGGGTGTAGCTCAATGGTAGAGCAGAAGCCTTCCAAGCTTACGACGAGGGTTCGATTCCCTTCACCCGCTCCAGCAACACAGAAGTAGCGCCCATGTGGCTCAGTGGTAGAGCACTCCCTTGGTAAGGGAGAGGTCGGCAGTTCGATCCTGCCCATGGGCACCAGAAGTACTCGGTGATTGTTTGCGCGCGGCGCAACGTACGGATAAATCCTCTTAGGAGTCGAAAATGGCCAAGGGTAAGTTTGAGCGGACCAAGCCGCACGTGAACGTCGGCACGATCGGTCACGTTGACCACGGCAAGACCACGCTGACGGCGGCGATCAC
>NZ_JAWRXB010000455.1:0-274 GCF_046535245.1 Paraburkholderia sp. SIMBA_030 | reverse complement strand
GAAGCGCTGCACGATATGCCAGAGCACGACCGGCGTCGCAAACAGCGTGAGCGGCTCGCGAATCACGCGCTCGACCAGATCGACGCGTTGACGCGCGAAGCCCGTGTCGACGATGCAGTAGTAGTCGAAGCGCACGCCCGCGCGTTCCTGCAGCGCGATGGCGCCGTTCACGCCCATCACGCGCGGCATGGCGAGCGCGCGGTAATCGATCTCGTTGATCGACGGACCGGTGGCGATCAGATGGCATTCGCGCGCGTCGGGCAGCGGCAGCACC
>NZ_JAWRXB010000454.1:0-274 GCF_046535245.1 Paraburkholderia sp. SIMBA_030 | reverse complement strand
AGGCGTTGGGCGATCTTCAGGCGGTCCACGGAATGCACCCAGTCGAAATGCTCGGCAATGGCTTTGGTCTTGTTCGACTGAATGGGGCCGATGAAGTGCCAGATCAAGGGCAAGTCGCCCAATGCCTGCTGCTTGGTCAGCGCTTCCTGCAGGTAGTTCTCGCCGACATCGCGCACGCCTGCGGCGTGGATTTCACGGATAGCGCTGGCGGGCTTGGTCTTGCTCACCGCCAGCAACTGGATGCTGGCCGGGTCCCGCCCGGCGGCCTGTGCGG
>NZ_JAWRXB010000453.1:0-274 GCF_046535245.1 Paraburkholderia sp. SIMBA_030 | reverse complement strand
AGTGAAGGCAACAAGTACTCCGATCCAGGAATCAATCTCGGGGTCGGCGCGGTGATCGGTGTGGCTGTTCTATATGTAGAGGCGGCGGTCGCGAGGGTCGATGCGGAACGTGAGCACCGACTTGCTGAGGAGCAGCGGTTCGTCCAGACGCTCATAGCCGCGGCTGACCTAACTGAGATCCGTATACCGGGCAGGAGCCTGGCGGGGATCATCCTCGCCGCGCGAGATCTCAGCGGTGGAGATCTCACTTCGACCAACCTCACACGTGCAGACC
>NZ_JAWRXB010000452.1:0-274 GCF_046535245.1 Paraburkholderia sp. SIMBA_030 | reverse complement strand
ACCGCCGCGCCCGCCGTCGACGAAGCCGCGAGTCCCGCCGCGCCGTTGCCGCCCGCGATCCAGCGGTCGGCGAGAATCAGCGGAATGCCGGTCACGACGATCACCGCAAGGCCGAGCAGCACGCCCGCCATGCCGCTCTTCGCGATCACGTTCAGGTCGATGCCGTTGCCGAGCGCGAAACCGAAAAACGGAATCAGCGGATGCACGCAGCGGCCGAAGAACTCGCGCAGATCGCTGTCGATATTGCCGAGCGCGAAACCGATCAGAAACGGCA
>NZ_JAWRXB010000451.1:0-274 GCF_046535245.1 Paraburkholderia sp. SIMBA_030 | reverse complement strand
CAGCGAGCTTCCAGCCGCCGAGTGCGTAGGCTGCCACGGCTATGACGGCCACGAGGATGTAAAAGGGAGTGTCCGTGAGCAGGGATTGGAACGGGTTGAGGATTCCGGTGGTGACGGCTTCCCGGAAGGACACAGTGAACAGGGAGAGGTTGGTCTGCATCCACTGGCTGGCTGCCGCTACGGTCTGAACGATCGCGGGGCCGCTGTTCAGATCCTTGGGGAACGCGGCTGCCCACAGCATGGTCCGGGAAAGCTGCACCATGGCCAATGCCAG
>NZ_JAWRXB010000450.1:0-274 GCF_046535245.1 Paraburkholderia sp. SIMBA_030 | reverse complement strand
CTGGCTCCCGCAGTAAAGCTCGGATGAATCGGATAGATCTGCATGTTCGCTTTCCTTGGCGCGAATAAGCGAGGCAGTGGCCCGCCAATGAGTTCCGATTACATTGCGGCACGCGGTTCATGTCCGCGCAACCGTTTGCTTGTACACCCATGCGCGCAGTACGTCTGTGCGCTATGCCTCATTCGACAGTGACGGACTTCGCGAGATTTCGCGGCTTGTCGACGTCGGTGCCGCGTGCGCACGCGGTGTGATACGCAAGCAGTTGCAGCGGCAC
>NZ_JAWRXB010000449.1:0-274 GCF_046535245.1 Paraburkholderia sp. SIMBA_030 | reverse complement strand
GGGTCGCTAACGAAGTTAATCTGTCACCAAGCCTACTTATAGGAGTATTGAAATCTTCTCAAAAAATAGATTACAGGTATTTTAATGATAGACATAGGCCTATATTCGATAACTCCTCTATACCAGAGGTACTTAGCTAAACCTTGGCATATTGAGCTATGCTGAAGAAACCGTAGAGATAAACTTGGTAAACTAAGCGTATTGACAGGAGTTTACCATGACCAAGAAAGTAAGAACCTACAGTGACGAATTTAAAGCCGAGGCCGTCAAGAAG
>NZ_JAWRXB010000448.1:0-274 GCF_046535245.1 Paraburkholderia sp. SIMBA_030 | reverse complement strand
CAGCCACAGGCGGTTATAGGCAAAGTCGGTAAATAGCAGCAGCATCTGCCCGGCAAAGGCGAACATCGCACCATAGGTGATGTCAGCACGCTTGGTGACGCCGAAGGCGATCGCATAGCCGAAGGCCAGCGCGGCGTAGAGTGCCGCAAGAGGCACCGCATTCGCCAGCTGCTGCAGAAGATAGGCCATTCCAGTCCTCCGGATTTCCCGTAAAATAATAACTGGCAAAATGGCTTTTACCAGTTATATTTTCATCATGAGCTTTACATGGACC
>NZ_JAWRXB010000447.1:0-274 GCF_046535245.1 Paraburkholderia sp. SIMBA_030 | reverse complement strand
CGGTGCGTCACGCCGTCTTTGTCATAGGTAACGTAGGGCGCGGCACCGTCGAAATCGTGAGGCGTCACATTGGCCGCTTCGTAGATCGCCAGCGCGCCGCTCGCCTCGCGATGTTCCATCAGATCACGGGTCAACTCCGTCTGGCCATAGACCATGACGCGCTTGCCGCCGGTCAGTCCATGGAGATTGATCCGGTGATCCCTACCATCGAAGGCGAGCGAAAAACCGTCATGCGGCAAGCCATCGGCATGCATGCGCGCGCCGGATTTCGCCC
>NZ_JAWRXB010000446.1:0-275 GCF_046535245.1 Paraburkholderia sp. SIMBA_030 | reverse complement strand
ATCGAAAGCGATCTGCTCCGGACCTTCCTCGTCGTCGTCGAGACGTCGAATTTTTCGGCAGCGGCGCAGGCGATCGGGCGGACGCAGTCCGCGGTCAGTGCCCAGATCAAGAAACTCGAGGAAACCATCGGCGAAAGCCTCTTCGAGCGCGGCGCCCGCGGCGTTGTCCCGACCCGCTGGGGCCTGCAGCTTCTGCCCTATGCGCGGCGTGTCATCGACCTGCTGGACGAAGCAGCGGCGACGATCCGCACGAAGCCGCTGGATGGGCCGGTCCG
>NZ_JAWRXB010000074.1:0-647 GCF_046535245.1 Paraburkholderia sp. SIMBA_030 | reverse complement strand
TCGGTGGCGAGCGCCACCGCCGGTGCCGCAGCCGACGTGTCGAGCGTGAAGCTGAAGCTGGTTGCCGCCGAGACGTTGCCGGCCACGTCGGTCTGCCGGACCTGCACGGTGTTCACGCCTTCGACGGCGCTGAAGCTGCTGGTCCAGTGAGCCCCGTTATCGACGCTGTACTGCACGGTCGCGCCGCTCTCCACACCACTGAGGCTGAGCGTGCCGGCATTGGTGATGTGGTCGCTGGCGCTGCTGCCCGAGTCGGTGGCGAGCGCCACCCCGGGCGCGGCGGCGGCCGTGTCGAGCGTGAAGCTGAAGCCCGTTGCCGCCGACACGTTGCCGGCCACGTCGGTCTGGCGGACCTCGACGCTATTCAGGCCCTCGGCCGGACTGAAGCCGGTGTTCCATGTAGAGCCGCCATCGGTCGAGTACTCGACCGTCGCGCCGCTCTCGACACCGCCAAGGGTCAGGGTACCGGCGTTGGTGACGTGATCGCTGGCGCTGCTGCCCGAGTCGGTGGCGAGCGCCACGCCGGGCGCGGCGGCGGCCGTGTCGAGCGTGAAGCTGAAGCTGGTTGCCGCCGACACATTGCCGGCCACGTCGGTCTGCCGGACCTCGATGCTATTCAGGCCCTCAGCCGGGCTGAAGCCGGTGTT
>NZ_JAWRXB010000445.1:0-275 GCF_046535245.1 Paraburkholderia sp. SIMBA_030 | reverse complement strand
ATTAAATCAGTCCATATCACCGAGCTATATTATTGTTGTAGACGACTCTCCAGAACAAATTCAGTGTCAAAACAGACTGATAGTCGAATCTATTCCATCAACTAATTCCCATATTCAATATTTACTAAACCAGCGAACTGTCGGTGCTAGTGGAGCATGGAATACGGCAATAGAGTATCTGAGCAACAAACAAAAGCAGGATTTCGATTCACTATTTCTAGCATTTCTTGACGATGATGATGAATGGCATCCTAACTACTTAGAAAACTGCAAAT
>NZ_JAWRXB010000444.1:0-275 GCF_046535245.1 Paraburkholderia sp. SIMBA_030 | reverse complement strand
GCAGACATCATTCCCATGGTCATGGGCGAAGTGCCCCTGGAAAAAATCCTCAATACCGGTCGCTTCGACTTTGAAAAAGCCGCTCAGGCGCCGGGCTGGTTGCAGGAATTGCGTGGCGAGCATGTGCCGGAAACCGAGGAATATGGCATCGCCTCGACTGCTTACCGGGCCCGCCGCCCCTTTCATCCGCAACGCTTTTTCAGCTTTATCGACCGCCCTTGGGTGAACGGAAAACTGCTGCGCTCCAAAGGGTTTTTCTGGTTGGCGAGTAAGCC
>NZ_JAWRXB010000443.1:0-275 GCF_046535245.1 Paraburkholderia sp. SIMBA_030 | reverse complement strand
AAAAGGAGATCGCTCATCAAAAGATGCCAATAGCAGGTATTGATTTAAAATAGAGAATCCAACTGTACTTAAGTCTCCTGAATACTCTTGCCACCTTGGCGGATAAGGCAAAGAGTTAACATAGCCTGATTGAAAAAAACGACCAGGATTAATATCTTTTAGAAGAGTTGTTGTTACTTCTGAATTGAGTAATGCTAGTAATGAGTATTTATTTTCATTATTTTTTGGGAATAAAGATTGACCAGACATTGAGAAAACACTACCCAATCTCATAG
>NZ_JAWRXB010000442.1:0-275 GCF_046535245.1 Paraburkholderia sp. SIMBA_030 | reverse complement strand
AACCAGCACATCAAATAATGCCGAACGGCTCATATCTCGTTTTATATTAAGCTTACTTACCAGCTCATCAAATGGATACATCTGATGTTCATAAGCCGATAAAAGCGTGTTTTTCTCCTTATCAAGCAAGGATGCAAAACTATTATTCTCGTTCTCAAATATTGTCCGTATTGCAAGGGTGTTAAGATAAAGACCGATCTGATTCTCCAAATCAGGATGTTCTCTGCCTGCTATTGGAGTCCCCACTATAATATCCTGCTGACCGCTATAGCGGT
>NZ_JAWRXB010000441.1:0-275 GCF_046535245.1 Paraburkholderia sp. SIMBA_030 | reverse complement strand
GTTGCGGTCTCTCAACTGCACCATTTTCATTATTGACGGCTGATACTGACTGGCAGCAAGTGGTCAACACGCTAGGTTTGCCACTTATCATTAAACCAGTTCATGAAGGTTCGAGCATTGGCATGACCAAGGTTAATCACCTTGACGAGCTGCCTGCCGCTTATGCAACGGCAGTGGAATGTGGTGATGCGGTGATGGCTGAGCGCTGGATTACAGGTCGCGAATTTACGATTGTGATTATCGATGATG
This sequence comes from Paraburkholderia sp. SIMBA_030, assembly GCF_046535245.1. NCBI lineage: Bacteria > Pseudomonadati > Pseudomonadota > Betaproteobacteria > Burkholderiales > Burkholderiaceae > Paraburkholderia > Paraburkholderia sp. SIMBA_030. The sequence continues at coordinate 26 of NZ_JAWRXB010000441.1, read as the reverse complement.
AAGCCTATCCAGTGATTCGTCTCGAA
>NZ_JAWRXB010000440.1:0-275 GCF_046535245.1 Paraburkholderia sp. SIMBA_030 | reverse complement strand
CTGTTCTGGGGGCCTCCGACCCCGCGGTCGACGCGCTGGCCGAGCGCGCACTGATCAAGAAAATCACCGAACTGGATTCGCTCACGGGCTGTTTCGATACCACCACGGCAAAAGTCGTGACGCAGGGCGTGCAGCGCCCCAGGCTGGGCGGTGCCATCAGGCTTCGTGGAGAAGTGGTGGGCATTGTCTGGCTGCACGGCGAAGAAGGGGCGTTTGAGGAGCTGGAGTCTCGAGCGCTCGAACACGCCTCGGTGATTGCGGCGTTGCACCTTGCC
>NZ_JAWRXB010000439.1:0-275 GCF_046535245.1 Paraburkholderia sp. SIMBA_030 | reverse complement strand
CTCCGAAATCAGGCGTTACGTGTGGTTTCTGCTTGCGGTAAAAGGACCGCTATGGTCTACTGGCGCGCATGTGAGCAGTTTTGCTCACCCTCTTTACCTCAGCCGCGCTGGCGGCATGCTTTCCCCTCGTCGGGAGAACTCTTTTAATCATCACGTGGCGGCTCTGCCGTCGATCGCTTTTTTGGGTGGACTCTTTGTACAAGGGCCCTCCAAGAAGGCTTAAGCGCGCCTATGCGCGTCGTCGGCCGGCATGACTGTCACCGTGTTTTCTGGGC
>NZ_JAWRXB010000438.1:0-275 GCF_046535245.1 Paraburkholderia sp. SIMBA_030 | reverse complement strand
ATACAACGTTGCTTTTTGCAATGCCGGCTTCCTTTGACACGCTGTTAAAAATTAATGTTTTTTAGTTGGTTTTAAAAGCCTACTATTATCCGTTTTGCTATACGGATCTCGTGAATTTTTTCAATTGTTCTTTTCGATCATAATTAGATATTTACTGAGCGTAAAACATTGGAACGAATCCTGTCCGGGCACCAAAGAGGGCATCAAAGTTGCGATGCGATACAGCACATTAAACAGCTCAATGAAGCTCACAGAAAAAAACAATAAAAAGCTTC
>NZ_JAWRXB010000437.1:0-275 GCF_046535245.1 Paraburkholderia sp. SIMBA_030 | reverse complement strand
CGGCAATCACACCCATTCGCACGCGAGACCGGGCGCGCTGGCGGACGACGTGCTGATCGACGAGATCGAGGCAACCGACGCGCTGATTCGCGAGGCCTGCCGCCGCGCCGGCGTTCCTGCGCCGGACGCGATCCCGCTGCGCCTTCCGTACGGGTTGATGCCGCGGGACAATCGCGCAGCCGTGCTCGCGCGCCTGCAACGCGAACACACCGGCTGGACCGCGATACTGGATGACTGGCAGCGGCCGGCGCCGTCGCCGCAGGCGCTATTCGACG
>NZ_JAWRXB010000073.1:0-658 GCF_046535245.1 Paraburkholderia sp. SIMBA_030 | reverse complement strand
TCTCATCGCCCTGCTTGTGCGATTCGGCCTTTTTGCTTCACGCGCCTTTTATTGTGCCTCGCGCTAAGTGTCCTGCATCTGCCTGGTCGCGGCCGGTTGCGCGATGGCAAGCGGCGCTGAAGCGAACGAAACGACAAGACATGCCGCAATGGCTACCCAAACCAGATCGAGTTTGTTCATAGTCTCCTCCACTTCTTTCCTCAGGGTCTTATAAGGCGCGCATGGCGGCATCGATGTTCAACCCGCCTGGCGGCAGGTCGGAACGGCTGAAGCGGACCAGCGCGAAGGCGCGCGTCTCGGGCCTGGGGCCGGGAATGCGCGCAAAATGAAATTCGATCTCGCTTCCGCGTTGCGCGTTACCCTCCTGAATCACGTTCATCATGTCGATGCGTATATGGCGGCTCTTGATGTAGACGTGTTCCGACGGCTTGTTCAATACGTCGCAAATGCCCTTGAAATCGAGTTCGACGACTTCCGTCGGCACTCTGAGCGCCGCGAGACTGTCGGCATTCTCCGCAATCTGCGCCTGCACACGCGCGAGTTCTTTCGATTCGACTGCCGCGCCGCCGCCCACGACGGAGCGAATCCCCGTGCCCTGGCGCTGCAGCAAGGCGACGCGCTCCTGCATCAGTTCACGTCCCCGCGCGAGACGCTCGGC
>NZ_JAWRXB010000436.1:0-275 GCF_046535245.1 Paraburkholderia sp. SIMBA_030 | reverse complement strand
CGGGACCGGTGGTCACCCATCAGCCACAGCCGTGACTCGGGCACAACGACGTCGAACTTTTGCAGGCTCGGCACATCCCCGGGGTACAAATAGGGTTCCTCAAGTGCCTGACCGTTCACTGTGAGGTGGCCCCCGGCGTCGCAACATTGCACATGGTCCCCGGGAAGCCCGATGACCCGCTTAACGTATGTGGTATCGCTGCCAGTGAAGCCGAACCATTGACCCGCGCCGGAAACTGCGTCCGCAAGGGGTCCCTTTCCGCTGCTCAACGGGGC
>NZ_JAWRXB010000435.1:0-275 GCF_046535245.1 Paraburkholderia sp. SIMBA_030 | reverse complement strand
GCTGCAATGGGGAGGTTCACGGCCAGCCACGCGGCCAGCGTTGCACCGGCGGTGACCAGGAACGTCCGCAGCTTGCCGGTCCGCAGCGCTAGAACGAGAATGGCGCCAAGGATCAAGAGCGGGTACAGCTTGGTGGCAGCCCCAAGGCCAAAACAAACGCCGGCCAAAAGGACTTTGTCCCGTGCGAAAAAGTACATCCCCAGAGCCAGGAGCCCCACGGCCCACATGTCCCAGTTGATGAAACCAGCCAAGACTATTCCGGGTGCCAGAGCTAC
>NZ_JAWRXB010000434.1:0-275 GCF_046535245.1 Paraburkholderia sp. SIMBA_030 | reverse complement strand
CTATGCGGCGAGTTCTTCGACACTGGACCTCAAACAAGTCACCGATGCCCATCGCATCACCATCACCTGGTCCACCCCGCACCCTGAAATGGGCGGTCGCGACCTGATGGACATCGCCGCCGAGTGGCACCTGTCATTGCTCGACGCCGCCCGCCAATTGCAACCGGCGGGCGCGGTGTACTACGGAATGGATGAATCAGACGTACGAAGAATCCTCGCGCATCCGCTATCGATGGTCGGCTCTGACGGATTGCCGGAAGACCCGTTCCCGCATC
>NZ_JAWRXB010000433.1:0-275 GCF_046535245.1 Paraburkholderia sp. SIMBA_030 | reverse complement strand
CGTGCGTTTTCCACCTTGAACCAGCTCGAACCGTTGGTCCGGTTGGAAAAGACGTTTGCAACGACATTTTTGTCTGGCGACAGTTAATGCATGGCAAAGCCCATGCCAGCTTTGGAAAACGGACCGGGGGTCAAAGCAGCAGCGGCGCCTCGGGTGCGGCCTTCTTTTTCGCCCATAATTCACTCGTCCGCTCCATCGTCACCAACTCGGCCGGAAATGTCCGCTTCTGGAATGCGAGCGCATCATCGAAGCTACCGTGAAGCCACTGTTCGTAC
>NZ_JAWRXB010000432.1:0-275 GCF_046535245.1 Paraburkholderia sp. SIMBA_030 | reverse complement strand
CCGCGTAGAGGCGCGTCGTCAGCGCGTCGGCATCGGTCGCGGTGCGGCGCGGCATCGCGGGCGCCGTGCGCGTGCGGCGCTCCTCGTGCGCGCGCTTGAGCGACAGCTGCTGCGCGAGCAGTTCCTCGAACTTGATGCGCGTCCACGCCGGATGCGAGCCGTCCATCAGCGCGGCTTCGTCGGAATCGACGCCCGGGTGATGCAGGATGCGCACGGCCTGCGCGAGCGTCGGCACGCCGAGCGGCTTCAGGTAGTCGCGCTCGATCTCGGGCGGC
>NZ_JAWRXB010000431.1:0-275 GCF_046535245.1 Paraburkholderia sp. SIMBA_030 | reverse complement strand
AAAGCGCGGCGAGCATGCGTTCAGTGCTCTGTGCCTGCTGGTCGACTGGCGCGCCCTGCCACAGGGCATGAGCACAACCCCCAAGGCCTACTTGAAAAGTGCCAGCCTGTTGAGCAGCTATCCGTGCGACTGAGGGTCCCCGCCCCCAACTTGCAAGCTGTGAAGTGCGACAACGGAAAATCAACAGCTGCGGCGAGTAGTTGAAGCAGCGTCCTACAACAAGCGAAATCGCTGCCTGCAAACCCTGCTCACCGAGGCTACAAACCCCAGCCTAA
>NZ_JAWRXB010000072.1:0-659 GCF_046535245.1 Paraburkholderia sp. SIMBA_030 | reverse complement strand
GGCGACGAAGTCTTTCGCTCTAGGATTTCTTGAAGGTTGGCCTTTGAGGCTGATTTATTCCCAGGCTTTCGGGTTTGGGTGCGGGAAGTTTTGACCGGGTTATCTGGTCTGTTATTTGACAATTGAAGATGAGAAGAAAGAGAAACGTGGGCGGCGGAGTTCGCGGATTGAGCAGCGATGCTTGATCTTGGAAAGAGACTTTGGCGGTCACGTTTATCAAGAGAAGTTACACTGGTTTTTGACGGCTGGCTTTCGGGTTGGCTGTTTAGAAAACAGGTGTGAAGTTCTCGTCGATTCAGAACGTGACGTAAATGCCAATGATTGAATTCTCAACATGAGAGTTTGATCCTGGCTCAGGATGAACGCTAGCGGGAGGCCTAACACATGCAAGCCGAGCGGTAGAGATTCTTCGGGATCTTGAGAGCGGCGCACGGGTGCGGAACACGTGTGCAACCTGCCTTTATCTGGGGGATAGCCTTTCGAAAGGAAGATTAATACCCCATAATATTTTGAATGGCATCATTTGAAATTGAAAACTCCGGTGGATAGAGATGGGCACGCGCAGGATTAGATAGTTGGTGAGGTAACGGCTCACCAAGTCAACGATCCTTAGGGGGCCTGAGAGGGTGATCCCCCACACTGGTACTGAGACACGGACC
>NZ_JAWRXB010000430.1:0-275 GCF_046535245.1 Paraburkholderia sp. SIMBA_030 | reverse complement strand
CATCCAGGCACTGGTCAGTTGCACTTCATTACCCGGCTGCAGGTGACGAAAGCGGCTCAGGCGCGCCAGCAACCAGCGCATGGTCAGGGTAGAGGGCGCTTTCATGCGCAGGATGTCATCTTCACCGCGCAAGGTATCGCACGCCCGCTCCAGCGCAGTGAAGCCTTCGCGCACGCCGGGCAGCAATAGCCTTGCCGCTTCGGTCAGTTGCAGGCTGCGGCCGCTGCGCACGAACAAGCGGCAGGCGAAGTGCTGCTCAAGGGTGCGTATATGGC
>NZ_JAWRXB010000429.1:0-275 GCF_046535245.1 Paraburkholderia sp. SIMBA_030 | reverse complement strand
CAATTGCAGATGATCGATGGTCAACTCGGTCAGCGTGGCAGGCAGCAGCAACGTCGCCGAATCGGCCACGCGCAAATGCTCCAAGTGCACGCTGGCCGACTTGTCGGGCAGGCGCAGCATGGAATTGGACGCCACTTCAAGGGTTTCGGCCTGGGCCAGGGGAGCAGCCAACATGGCCAGCAACATCAGATTACGCATTGCGCGGCGCCTCCTGCGCACGAGGAATGGACATGACATGGAAAATACCCGTCAGCAGGATCTGCAGACGGTCGAAC
>NZ_JAWRXB010000428.1:0-275 GCF_046535245.1 Paraburkholderia sp. SIMBA_030 | reverse complement strand
CGGACAGATCGTTGAAGAACGTCCGGTAACCTTTAGCGCAGAGCAGCTGGCAGCGGCACTGGATACTTTCCGTGGCGATATCGAACAGATCCCTTCGATGTATTCAGCACTGAAATATCAGGGCAAAAAACTGTACGAATATGCGCGTCAGGGCATTGAAGTTCCGCGTGAAGCGCGTCCGATTACCGTTTATGAATTGCTGTTTATTCGCCATGAAGGCAATGAGCTGGAGCTGGAAATTCACTGCTCAAAAGGCACTTATATCCGCACCATCA
>NZ_JAWRXB010000427.1:0-275 GCF_046535245.1 Paraburkholderia sp. SIMBA_030 | reverse complement strand
CCCGCAGGCCGATTGGGACAACATTCTCGGCGTCAATCTGCTGGGCGTCATCAACGGCACTCGTGCCTTTGGCGCCGCGATGACCAAGCATGGCGAGCCCGGCCTGATCATCAACACCGGCTCCAAGCAAGGCATCACCACCCCGCCCGGCAACCCCGCCTACAACGTTTCGAAAGCCGGCGTGAAGGTCTTCACGGAGGCGCTTGGACACGAGCTGCGCAACACCGAAGGCTCGAAGATTTCCGCTCATCTGCTGATCCCCGGCTTCGTCTTCA
>NZ_JAWRXB010000426.1:0-275 GCF_046535245.1 Paraburkholderia sp. SIMBA_030 | reverse complement strand
ACGAGATGTCGAGAAATTCGTCCTGACTGCCGGGATTTTGGTGGCGGGCAAAACCTACCGGCAAATTCCCAGGGTTGTCTGGCGTGGCTTTCTGCCCGGGATCGATCAGGAAACCTAAGCGGGCGAGGTACTCGGGCGATGCGAATCGTTGTTGCGAGAAGGGCAGTTCGAGGGCGTTGAACCAGGCATAGCGCAAGCCTTTCACCTGGGTTCCCTGAGGCGTGAAGTAGTAAGTCTGGCGATCTTCGGCGCTCCATTGTTCCAGGTAATGCACC
>NZ_JAWRXB010000425.1:0-275 GCF_046535245.1 Paraburkholderia sp. SIMBA_030 | reverse complement strand
CGCGCATGAAGCGCGATCTCGCCGCCCTCGTCGGCATCAATACCGAGAACCCGCCGGGACGCGAGATCGAGGCCGCGCAACTCGTGCATCGTCTGCTCGAAGAAGCGGGCTTCGATCTGTGCGTGAGCGAATACAAGCCGGGCCGCGCCAACGTGATGGCGCGCCTCGAAAACGGGCCGGGCCCGACCTTCGCGTTCAACACGCACCTCGACGTGGTGCCCGCCGGCACCGGCTGGCAGTCCGATCCGTTCGTGCTGCGCGAAGCCGACGGCCGC
>NZ_JAWRXB010000071.1:0-667 GCF_046535245.1 Paraburkholderia sp. SIMBA_030 | reverse complement strand
GGGAGAAAACGGACGTTCACAGCGTCCGCGAGAATGACGGCTTGGCCGAACCCGGAAGTTCGATGTCAAACCGGTTAGGTTGAACCCAACCTGCTTCGCACTTCTGCAGGCGATCGGCGCAGGTCGTTAAGGGTTGTTCGGCGCGCTGCAAGGAGCTGTTCTTGTAGCAACGAAGTCAGAGTTTGGCGTCGCCCGCATGTTGCGTAGAAAGCAGTTTTAATTTGGCGCAAGTCAATGTGAAACGGGGACTATAATGAGAAAGGCCGCTTTGCGTCTGGTGGCTGTCGCGTTAATTTTTGCCATATTAACATTTTTCTATATTCTGGCATTTTACGGTCATGGTCGAAACCATATTTCCAGTGGAATGGCTCAGTTACGGAACGTATGTTTTGTTCTTACATTGGTCTCAATCGGCGTGCTCCCGTTTCGAGTGAAATCCTATCTCGCCCTAGAAAATTACATTTTGTTCAATCGAAAGGGCGAGAAAAGGAGCTCGTTAATTATCCCCTTGCTGTCTATGATTTCCGTAATTATCGTTTCCATTTTGATAATTCGCGTAGTTGTGTTAATTGCTAGGTAAGGCGGAGGGACGTGCGGAGTTAACCCGTTGACGAACTTGCGATTGTCAACGATTCATGCCGACATATCGAATGGCTGCTCCTGGCCG
>NZ_JAWRXB010000424.1:0-275 GCF_046535245.1 Paraburkholderia sp. SIMBA_030 | reverse complement strand
CGGTTCGCGCCGCAGCGAGGTCCAGCGCAAATCGCTCTGAAGCGCGAAGGGCGGACGGATGATGGCGGCGAGATCGGCTTCGCCTGCATCGACGAGATTGATGAGTTCCATCGACAAACCGGGAATTACGCGCGTGTGCGCGCCGGGCCATTGCCGGTAGAACGCGGCGAGCGCGTCGGGCAACAGCGCGCGCTGCACCGAAGCGATTGCGCCGATCGTCACGCGCATCTCGACGGCTGGATCGACGGCAACGGCGCTCAGATTGCCATAGAGAC
>NZ_JAWRXB010000423.1:0-275 GCF_046535245.1 Paraburkholderia sp. SIMBA_030 | reverse complement strand
CTATTCTAGAGGCATGGGTCAAAAATAACTGCGCCAATTTGTGCGTTAAGGGCGAGTACTTTCTCGCAGGCAAAACAAAACCCCTACCTGCATACGCAGATAGGGGTTTCGGAATTTAATCTTGACGATGACCTACTCTCACATGGGGAAACCCCACACTACCATCGGCGATGCATCGTTTCACTGCTGAGTTCGGGATGGGATCAGGTGGTTCCAATGCTCTATGGTCGTCAAGAAATTCGGTAGCCAGGTCGTTTTCTCTTGCGAGATCACGC
>NZ_JAWRXB010000422.1:0-275 GCF_046535245.1 Paraburkholderia sp. SIMBA_030 | reverse complement strand
CGCGAATACACGCCGCCCACGCTCGCGATCTGGGGCAAGCACGATCCGTTCTTCATTCCGCCGGGCGCGCAGGCGTATCGCCGCGATAATCCGAACGCGGTCGTGACGATGCTCGACACCGGCCACTTCGCGCTCGAAACCCATGTGGACGAAATCGCGGCGGGCATCGGCGAGTTGATGGAGCGGGAGCGGGCGCGGGCGTAACCCGATAATTTCACTAAAAACGGTTACAATCCACACGAAGCGCACGAAGGAGGAAGCGGATATGGACGCAG
>NZ_JAWRXB010000421.1:0-275 GCF_046535245.1 Paraburkholderia sp. SIMBA_030 | reverse complement strand
CGATGCCTTTGTGTCCAATAACTATGACAATCTGGATGCGTTACCGGCAGGCAGTATCGTCGGGACGTCCAGTTTACGTCGCCAGTGCCAACTGGCTGAACGCCGCCCGGATCTGATTATCCGCTCCCTGCGAGGCAACGTCGGCACTCGCCTGAGTAAACTGGATAACGGCGAATACGATGCCATCATTCTTGCGGTAGCCGGACTAAAACGTTTAGGTCTGGAGTCCCGCATTCGCGCCGCATTGCCACCCGAGATTTCTCTTCCGGCGGTAG
>NZ_JAWRXB010000420.1:0-275 GCF_046535245.1 Paraburkholderia sp. SIMBA_030 | reverse complement strand
CCTGTCTACACCGAAGATAACTGATTTTAGAACGCCCGTTTACTATAAAAGAGGCGTACATGGTCATCAAGAGCATTTAAATCAATTGCATGATTCTAGTCAAGGCCGTATTCAGTATTTAGGAGAGTGGCATACGCATCCACAAAAGAACGCTAAACCTTCTTCTACAGACTATAGAGAATGGAGTAAAACGTGCAAATACTTCAAAGAACAACCTGTATTATTTTTTATTGCAGGGGTGCATGAGGATTGGCTTGGTATCCAAAAAAATGCAG
>NZ_JAWRXB010000419.1:0-275 GCF_046535245.1 Paraburkholderia sp. SIMBA_030 | reverse complement strand
CCTCCCATTCCTCGGTCGTTTCGACGGGAAAAGAAACCGCTTTCAGCGTATCCTGAAGCACGCCGGAATGGCGGTAGTTCTGATCCTTCAGCCAGCCATCGAAAACGTGGCTCTGGCAATTGACCTGCCCCAGGAAAGGCTGGCCCATTGCTTTCGTTAGCTTCGCCAGCCGGGCCATCGGCTCGCCTGTTGCCTGCAGCGCAACGAAGTCGGCGCTCAGCGACGATGGATCGAGGGAGACGGAGCTTTCGGTGAATGTCAGGAATTCGGTGCCG
>NZ_JAWRXB010000418.1:0-275 GCF_046535245.1 Paraburkholderia sp. SIMBA_030 | reverse complement strand
CCTTGATCCGCTCGGCGCCGACGTTCCAACTCGTGACGACTCCGGCAGGCGAAAGCATGAATATCGCGTAGTCAGTGACGCCCTGAACGAGAATCCGGAACTGCTCCTCTGTTTCGCGCGTCACATCCTGCCTGTCGTCACTCTGACTCATAAGGGTTGTTCCAAATCGGTAAAAAAATGTACTTACGGACTCATTTTACCCTCGGCACGCGCGGGCGGTTCGAGCGGCAACCGGAAGCCTGTTTGCTTGCTGATGGCGCCGCTATCGAATTGAC
>NZ_JAWRXB010000070.1:0-679 GCF_046535245.1 Paraburkholderia sp. SIMBA_030 | reverse complement strand
TTTTTTTGCAAAAACCGCACACGGACCATGAACCGGGCTTCGGCTATTGTTAGGCCACGCGTGGTGGTTCCTGGCAGCGTAGCTGAGCCCCCTCTGGCGCATCGGACAACTGTCGGATTGCCTGTACGAAAGGATAGCTCCGGTCATGATCAGTCGCACATTTTGGTGAGCGTTGCTTCCCGCTGGAAAGGTTTGTTTGTCATATGGCATGACTGGGCCAGGGCGACCGCGCGCATTGTGATACCCCAATGTGGAGGTCGTCATGTCACAAAAACTCCCGATACTCGATCCGTTAGCCGCGTTCGTGGACGTCGGTAGCGAACACATGCATGTTTCAGTGGGCGGCAACAAGCCGGAAGTGTTCGGCACCGTGACGTCGCAACTGCACGCGTTGCGCGACTGGCTGATTGCACAAGGCGTACATTCGGTCGCGATGGAAGCGACCGGCGTTTACTGGTTACCGTTGTACGGTGTACTCGAAAGCGCCGGTCTGGAAGTGCGCATGGTCAATGGCAGGCAGACCCGCAACCTGCCGGGCAGAAAAACCGATATGGCTGACAGCCAGTGGGGAGCCACGCTGCACATGCATGGTCTGCTACACGCCGGCTTCGTGCCACCCGCTGATATTCGGCGGTTGCAGGACTACCTGCGCCTGCGCGCCGAACATGTAGCAGCTGCG
>NZ_JAWRXB010000417.1:0-275 GCF_046535245.1 Paraburkholderia sp. SIMBA_030 | reverse complement strand
CATTTACTTTCAGGACCAACCAATGCCTGCTCAGCCAGCGCATCATTTTCCCTCCTCCGCTCCGGCCCCTGCGATGACCGCAGTCCGAGTCGACGACGAGGACGCCCACTTCCGAGGCTCCACAAAAAACCAAAGCATTCCGCGCCTCAGCAAGCGCTACCTCCATTGCGGGGTAGCCATGCACACGGGGACCGGGAAGCGAAGCATGCTCATGACCGGCCTCGACGACCGCAGGGTGGATCCTGACCTTGAGGCCTACCTGACCACCCGCGTAC
>NZ_JAWRXB010000416.1:0-275 GCF_046535245.1 Paraburkholderia sp. SIMBA_030 | reverse complement strand
TGCGGTAGTCCGCCATTTCGCCGATGCGCGCCTTGATCAGATAGTCGAAGTCGCCCGACACCAGGTGGCATTCGAGCACCTCGGGAATCTTCTGCACCTCGCGGCGGAACTGATCGAACATGTTGCCGCTCTTGTGGTCGAGCGTGATCTCCACGAACACCAGCAGCGCCGCGCCGAGCACGTTCGGATTGACGCGCGCGTAGTAGCCCGTGATGACGCCGTCTCGCTCCATGCGCTTGACCCGCTTGATGCACGGCGTGACCGACAGCCCGACC
>NZ_JAWRXB010000415.1:0-275 GCF_046535245.1 Paraburkholderia sp. SIMBA_030 | reverse complement strand
CTTTAGTGCTTTAGCAGTTGCAGCCAACGGGTCTTCATGTAACGACTCAAGCTGACTAATTTCCAACTCACTAAAGTGACTGATTAAATCATCACGAGTCGCGTACATAATCAGTCCTTTGGAAAGCGTGCGATTAGCTCAGCTTTGGTATCTGAGTCGTTGTAGCCAACTTCTTCTTCATCAAGTAAAGCTTTTAGCTCTTTGTTGGTGAGTGTATCGAGCTCGACTACTTCACCACCTTCACCAGTATTAACATCTTCGCCTTCAACGGCTTC
>NZ_JAWRXB010000414.1:0-276 GCF_046535245.1 Paraburkholderia sp. SIMBA_030 | reverse complement strand
CGGGGCTTGAACCGGCGCTCATCACCATCGGGCGGGGGGACTGCACCGGCTTCGGGTACGCCTGCGCACCCTTCAGATTGAAGAACTTGCCGTCGAAGTCGAACTCCTGCTCCTCATTCGCCCACAGACGCTCGGCGATCTCAATCCCCTCGTCGGCACGCTCGTAGCGCACGTCGTGCTCGGGGAGCTCCACGCCGAAAATGTCATACTCGGGCTTGAAGTAACCCGCGGTGACGTTGAGCCCCATGCGGCCGCCGCTGATGTGGTCAATGGTGG
>NZ_JAWRXB010000413.1:0-276 GCF_046535245.1 Paraburkholderia sp. SIMBA_030 | reverse complement strand
ACGAGGTTACTGATGAAGACAGTCATGCACACTGTCATGGAAAGGATACTTCTAACAGCACTGATGTAAAATCTATCAAAGGCGGTAAATACGACAAAGTTCCTGCTGATTATGATGGCACGGTCTACACCTGTCCTATGCACCCTGAAGTCAGAGATGTTGAGAATAGTGGCTGTCCAATATGCGGCATGGCACTTGAGCCTGAAACGCTTACTATCGGTGAAGAAGATACCTCAGAGCTCGATGATATGACTCGTCGATTCTGGGTTTGTACAG
>NZ_JAWRXB010000412.1:0-276 GCF_046535245.1 Paraburkholderia sp. SIMBA_030 | reverse complement strand
AAAGGTAACGAATCTGACGTTTATTCCAGCGAGATCCCGGCAGAATTCCAGAAACTGGAGCGTTTTGCCGCACGTAAAGCAGTCGTTGCTGCGGTTGACGCACTCGGCCTGCTGGAAGAAATTAAACCGCACGACCTGACCGTTCCTTACGGCGACCGTGGCGGCGTGGTTATCGAACCAATGCTGACCGACCAGTGGTACGTACGTGCCGATGTACTGGCGAAGCCGGCGGTTGAAGCGGTTGAGAACGGCGACATTCAGTTCGTACCGAAGCAG
>NZ_JAWRXB010000411.1:0-276 GCF_046535245.1 Paraburkholderia sp. SIMBA_030 | reverse complement strand
ATCGCCAGGCCATCGAGCTCCGGCAGCATGCGGTCGAGGGTGATCAGGTCATAGTCACCACTGACCGCACGCTCGAGGCCTTCGCGGCCATTGTCGACCCAGTCGACATCGAGGCCGTGGCTGCTCAGTTCGGTGACGTCGGCCCAACGCGCCAAATACTTTGCGTTGCTGTCGGGCAGCATGATGACCGGGATTGGCAGCGGCCCGTTGCTGGGCCGTGCCGCCAGCGCCCTCGGTTATCCGGTGACCGCCGCGTTTTACCTCGCCGCACTGGCC
>NZ_JAWRXB010000410.1:0-276 GCF_046535245.1 Paraburkholderia sp. SIMBA_030 | reverse complement strand
ATTAAGGCGTTGCAGATGATTGAGGTGTTCAAACAAGCCAGCGGGTTCGGAGAATTTTTCATCTTGCAGCGCAATATTTAATTCCTGACCCATCGTAATCTCCTGACGCGGTGCATGGGGACCGGCCCGTCTGAACCCTTTGGTTAAAGAGCGCTAGCCTGGCCGTTCGATGAGCAGGAGTCTACAGCGTATAAGGAGGGCTTTAGCAAAGTATATTTTGCACTGCACAAAAATAGGCGTTGCCAAATGGTTTTGTGCACTGCAATATCAAGGCTA
>NZ_JAWRXB010000409.1:0-276 GCF_046535245.1 Paraburkholderia sp. SIMBA_030 | reverse complement strand
AAGGCGATGAGCGGCGCGAGGCTCATCGGCGAAAACATCGTGCGCGACATTCAGAGCTTCCCTGCGATGACATCGCCGAGCGCGCGCCGGAACCGGCCGAATGCGTCGCGTGCGCGAATCCACAAGCCGCAGATGGCACTGGCTTTGCCGTCGACGGTCATGGGCGAAAGCCCAGTATCAGCGTCAGATAGGCGAGCGCCGCGAAGACGCCCGCCATCGTGCCGTAGTAGTCGCGCGCGCCCGGGCCGAGCAGGCAATGCGCGGGAATGCCGACCG